>NZ_CM145500.1:1857500-1860000 GCF_055521705.1 Novosphingobium sp. BL-A-41-Hi4B-X5A
TGCCAAACGATTCCGTCGATATGAGCTCTTGGGAATCATCAGCCTGTTATCCCCGGCGTACCTTTTATCCGTTGAGCGATGGCCCTTCCACGAGGGACCACCGGATCACTATGACCGACTTTCGTCTCTGCTCGACTCGTCAGTCTCGCAGTCAGGCAGGCTTATGCCATTGCACTCTAACAGCCGGTTTCCAACCGGCCTGAGCCTACCATCGCGCGCCTCCGTTACTCTTTAGGAGGCGACCGCCCCAGTCAAACTACCCGCCACAGAGGGTCCCCGAACCGGCTAACGGTCCTGGGTTAGACATCAGAAAACAACAGGGTGGTATTTCACCTATGGCTCCACACCAGCTGGCGCCGGTGCTTCAAAGCCTCCCACCTATGCTACACAATTCTTTCCTAATGCCACTCTGAAGCTGCAGTAAAGGTGCACGGGGTCTTTCCGTCTAACCGCGGGTACTCCGCATCTTCACGGAGAATTCAATTTCGCTGAGCATATCCTGGAGACAGTGGGGAAGTCGTTACGCCATTCGTGCAGGTCGGAACTTACCCGACAAGGAATTTCGCTACCTTAGGACCGTTATAGTTACGGCCGCCGTTTACCGGGGCTTCAATTCGGAGCTTGCACTCCTCCTCTTAACCTTCCGGCACCGGGCAGGCGTCAGACCCTATACGTCGTCTTGAAGCCGACTTAGCAGAGTCCTGTGTTTTTGCTAAACAGTCGCTACCCCCTGGCCTGTGCCCCCTCATACTGCTTGCGCAATGTGAGGGCCTCCTTCTTCCGAAGGTACGGAGGCAATTTGCCGAGTTCCTTCAGGATACTTCTCTCAAGCGCCTTGGTATACTCTACCTGACCACCTGTGTCGGTTTCGGGTACGGTCTATACGGTGGGGCTATTTCCTGGAACCATTTCGAAGCCACTCCAATCCAATAAGGAGTGACAACACACATGATCCGTCACACACCACCAGGCCCACGAATATTAACGTGGTTCCCATCGACTACCCCCTTCGGGCTCGTCTTAGGGGCCGGCTCACCCTGCTCAGATTAGCTTTAAGCAGGAACCCTTGGTCTTTCGGCGAGAGGGCATCTCACCCTCTTTGTCGCTACTCATGTCAGCATTCGCACTTCCGATACCTCCACGACCCATTACCAGATCGCTTCACAGGCCTACGGAACGCTCCGCTACCGCTCAGTCAAAGACTGAACCCTAAGCTTCGGTGCATCACTTTAGCCCCGTTACATCTTCGCCGCAGGAACCCTTGTTTAGACCAGTGAGCTGTTACGCTTTCTTTAAAGGATGGCTGCTTCTAAGCCAACCTCCTGGTTGTTTTGGGATTCCCACATGCTTTCCCACTTAGTGATGACTTGGGGACCTTAGCTGTAGGTTAGGGCTGTTTCCCTTTTGACGACGGACCTTAGCACCCGCCGTCTGTCTGCCGAACAAGTCTCGCTGGTATTCGGAGTTTGGTTAGAATTGGTAGATCTCGCGACCCCCGCATCCATCCAGTGCTCTACCCCCAGCGGCATACATTCGACGCTCTACCTCAATAGATTTCGCGGAGAACCAGCTATTTCCCGGTTTGATTGGCCTTTCACCCCTAAACACAACTCATCCGAGAATTTTTCAACATTCAACGGTTCGGTCCTCCAGTGCGTGTTACCGCACCTTCAACCTGGTCATGCCTAGATCACCGGGTTTCGGGTCTAATTCATCGAACTCTGTCGCCCTATTCAGACTCGCTTTCGCTGCGCCTACACCTAACGGCTTAAGCTTGCTCGATAAACTAAGTCACTGACCCATTATGCAAGAGGTACGCTGTCACCCCCTAAAGAGGCTCCAACTGCTTGTAAGCATTCGGTTTCAGGTACTGTTTCACTCCCCTCATCGGGGTGCTTTTCACCTTTCCCTCACGGTACTGTGTTCGCTATCGGTCATGTACGAGTATTTAGGCTTGGAGGGTGGTCCCCCCATGTTCAGACAGGATTTCACGTGTCCCGCCCTACTCGAGTCCTCATCCATCACTTTCGCATACGGGGCTGTCACCCGCTATGGCCAGTCTTTCCAAACTGTTCTGCTAGTTGAAGATGAGGCACTGGCCTGGTCCGCGTTCGCTCGCCACTACTAACGGAATCTCGGTTGATGTCTTTTCCTCCAGGTACTGAGATGTTTCAGTTCCCCGGGTTCGCTTCACCAGATCTATGTATTCAATCTGGGATACCTTATCCACCTCACTCACCTGCTGCCAGCCTCGTTAAAGACCATCAGCAAACGAGAGAAATGGTGAAGGTGGGTTTCCCCATTCGGAAATCGCCGGATCAAAGTTTGCTCACAACTCCCCGACGCTTATCGCAGCGTGCCACGTCCTTCATCGCCTGTACATGCCAAGGCATCCACCAAATGCTCTTACCTCACGCTTGAGAATCCACACCATCAACGACAGACCTGCATAATGTCTGCGCTGTGCTAGATGCGGACGATAATCTCAGCCAGATTAACA